>NZ_JBVUNZ010000002.1:0-31621 GCF_055790845.1 Serratia sp. YWN4 | reverse complement strand
CGTGAACATAAAGAAATGCTGAAAGAAATGGGGTGCAAATGGGCAGCAAAGAAAAAACAGTGGTTCTATCGCCCGGAGGAACATAAAAGCACTTATAACCGCCGTGAGCATTCAATCGATGAAATCCGCGAGATGTACGGTACAGCAGGACAACGAAAAGCAGCCGGATATAAGTCCGTAGAACGTCGAGCCTGATTAGCAAGGCGGGGAAACCCGCCTTTAACTCTTGTGCGGAAAAATTAAGATGTCAAATTTCAAAGAGCAATATACTGAGTTGTTCAACGTTGTTTGCCGGTTCCTGGGTGATGGATGGCGTATTAATCAATTAGAGAATGATTATGATCATCGGATAAAACTAACCTCTTCGCTGTATAAAAACTATAGTATTATTGCCAGGTTTGAAAAAGGCCGTATTTATTTATTTGGCAGTGTTGATAGCAAGTATTTCCGTGGCAGTTATCATTCCTGTAGTGTTTCACCAAAGCGGGAACCTTGGTCGATTGCGAATGATATAAAAAGGAAAATCCTGTTTGATGCGGTTGAACAAATCAATCTCGCAGAGGTGGCCCGGAAGCACCAGGAGGAACAGAAGGACGAAATCCGCTTTCTTAAAGGGTTACTGTCCCGCCTGGTGACGCTTGAGTCTCATTACGGGGCGCTGTGTGGATTTAAGCACCAAAAACTTTCCGGGGCGGTAGAACAGCGCTACAGTGGTAGCTATATATTAAAAATAGATAGCCTGGACAAAGACACGTTGATCCGGGTTGTCGGATTTTTAAGTACCCTGTGAACTCAATCAGCTTATCCGGCTTCTGGCCTGGTAAGCTGTTCTTATGGCGCATGAGTGGGTAAGAATATGAACCAATGTTACTATGACAGGATAAACAAAGGGAATCGGACGTACCGATTGACGGTATTTAAAGAGGCTAACGGGTATCGTTTGCTCTTTGAACAGTTTGAAAAATCGCCTTCAGTTGAAGAGGGAAAAAAGCACTCAAAGAAAAAAGTCTTTGAGCAAGTGATTTATATTGAAAACATCCAGAATATTGATATTAAAATGTTGCCTTTACGGCCACTAGTTATGCGATTTATTAAAAAACTACAGGAATTAAATTATGCACTTTGAGAAAAGTACGATCACGCCGAAAAAACTTAAGGAGTTTCGTGATCAAATTGGTTATTCAAATCATGAAATGGCAAAGTTGCTAGGTATCAGCGATCAAACGTGGCTGAATAAAATCAGTGCGACAAGTAACAGCGGTAAAATATCTAAGCTAGAATATGAGTTTTTGCTTTTACTGGTGAATCAGCATACAGAATATAAAATAACAAAAAGATAATTTATCTCTTGCGGGGTACTTAAATAAGTAGTAAATTATGTACATAGAAAAAAAACAAAGCCCAAACGGGCAAGGAGTTAAAAATGAAAACGTTAAAATCCGCAGCAATGCAATTTCTCGCTGATGTTAAGTCAAATCGTTGCATGATACTTTCATATCGTGATGCAATAGAAGGTCTTGGTCTTAATGACCAAAGCAGAATTACGCGCTGCTATTGTAAAAGAGATAGTAGGCAAACAATCGCTGAATTAACTGAATTGATATCCAAATTACTGGAGTATGTTGTTATTCTTCATAGTCGCGATGATTATGATGTTCGCACTGTATTTAATAATGAAAGTGATGCTTTGATTTTGTTTCGTTATTATGTGATGAATGGGAAAAAAGTTTCATTATCTGTGGAATAGAAAGGAGGTGAAAAATAAGAATTTAAAGGTGGCGTTAGGCTGACTGCAACAACCTAACGCCGTATGACAATAAACGAACCACTGTGAGATTAATTTAATGTCAATGGCGCGAATAGTAGCAATAGCCGACAGGCTTGTAAAGGGGAAGCCAACTACCATCCCGGCAATGAAACCGGCCCAATGGGATGAGTTACGTTGGTGGATTAATTATCTTAACGGGTATGCCCTTTAACAACCAGGAGGCGGGGGGAAACCCCCGGTATTACATGGGTATAAATATATCGCCGGATGTTATTTCTAATTTAGATAGTTTGATTTCCGTATGTTTTACTATTTACCGTAAATATCTAGAGGAATCGGATATCATTCGATTTGTATTGAATTCGGGTGATGAAATTAAGTTTTTTTTCAACGAGGATGATAGTTTTACCGGTGTTTATTATCGGTTGAAAAAAGATGGAGAATGGCTAGCTTTTAATGCTATCCCGTTGGGCGATAGTATTAGCGACGTACAAAAAAATATCCTGGCGATAGTACGGGGGGATATATGAGAAATTTAACGGAGAATGCGAAGAAGTTTTTAGCCAAAAAGCCGTTATTGATTGGGGTAGTTCTGGGGTATAAGTTTTATGAGCATCCCGAACTAGGTGATGATACCGATCTTAAGGTTTTGACACCAGACGGTAGATTGGTTTCATCGGGCTATTATGATTTACCCTCTACGCATGAAATGATGGGGATCTCTTTCTAGATCTCCGGGTGCTCCAGGGCGGGAACTGGAGCACCATGTAAAGCCTAATAAGCAAAATATCATCATTAAAAGTGCAATTATTGCACTTTTAATGATAGTGTTTTCATCTGCGATGGTGCTAAAGGGGTTAGAGTATGACGGGGTTCGAGCTACGTTTGTGGCGACGGGGGTTAGACTGGACGCAAGAACGCGCTGCTGAAGAACTTGGAGTATCATTACGCACCTACAAGACTTACGAGAAGACCGCCCCGAAACAAACCGCGATCTTGGCCGCCCAGGCGTTAGCCGTTCGTGAGTTGATGGCATCAAGCCTGGACACACACACGCAGTATTTACGGATGAAAACCATAATAGTTATTAAAGGAGAGATAAATGGATAACAACATCACGCAATATTTAAGTGACGAGCAGAAACGTTTTCATGACCTTATTATGGCTTATCCACATATCGCTAGCTTTTGGGATTGGAAAAAGCGCGAAGTCCATATAGAGCGGATCACAATGGCGATCCCGGCCATGAACCACGGAGAACAGCTTCTAGCAAACTTTTTTGTTTCGGTCTGGCTGGGGAATAACACCTTGGGCTTTGACGTTATTGATGCGGCTGCGGCACTCGATAAGAAAGAGCGAGTGATGATAGCAAACTGGCTGCTTGCACCGTTCTGGCCGTGAGTAAGGAAGAAAAAATAGTTTAACACTGTTAACGTGAAAAGGTGGTTGAAATGACTTACGAAGAACTGACAGAACAGACTGCGGAAACTATTACTCAATTTATGGATCTGGCTAAATCTGCTGAGCATGAATTTTCTGCTGAACTATTTCGTAATGCTGCATGGGGTGCGACAATATTATGGCGTGATTTAACAGGTAAGATGAAGCAAGACAATAATTTTGAAATATGGGACGCTATTAACCAGCAAGATTCAGTATTCGAAGCGCTGATTGACAGGCAATCTGTGCCGCTATTAAAAGATTAATGAGAGCCGCATAACTTTATACTTGAGCGGATCGACTTTCTCCGGTTAAGGTTTACGGATAAATTACTTAATATCAATACTATTAGGAAGAAAAATAATGAATCACGATTGCTGTGGGAGTTTTTTTACTGCGGAGGGGATACGTTATTATCGCTGTTTTGCAGACGGCACCTTGATCCCGGCTGCTAATTTCAGTGAAAAATGCCCACACTGCAAGCGTAAGGTGGTTGGTGATGATCATGGTGTAGTTCAGGTCACAACGGTGATTCAACGGATAGCCACGCTGTCGGACGATATAAAAGTGATCCTGTCTAGTTCGGAAACTTAAAGAATGACCACCACAGCTAAAAAAGATTAAAAGGAAATAAAATTATGTGGCACCGCTATGATGGAAAAATAACGCAACATGATGAATTACACACAACCGTTGTCGCAAATGTGACCATTCATATTGTTGCTGAGACAGTGGATGTGTTTTCGCTGGCAAATGCATGTAAAGCCTTGGGCTGGCTCTGTGAAGAGGAAAATTTTAAGAATAGATCCTGCTTGAAGGTGGTCTACCGTACCCCTTTTACTTTAGCCATGAGGGAGCAAGCACAATATTTTGCGGCCAGGAACCTTAGCTACGAGAAAGAATTCGGTTATTTTCGGTCTATGCTGGAAAAGCAGGAAGTTGTCATAACGGATGCTGATAGCACTTGGATTACGTGTGAATTCAGCTAAGAATAAAGGAGGGGGTATGGATGATTCTATGACAGGTTATATTGCTATTATTTTTTATCTGTTCAGTACATTCATTTTTTTGTTTATACTCGGTTTGTTTCTAGGTGGCAAAAAGAATAAACAACCATGACAGGGCGATAATTAGTGGTCATGCAATACAACCGTATTACATGACCCCTGCCTCGGTTAACGGGCCTTTCTTCTTTCCGCTGCCGCATCGGCAATCACCAAAAATTCCTGCTGTAAAAACTTGTCCGTTGGTCGGTTGTTTTTCACGTACTCGTTGGTATTCAGCCAGGTTCGCATAACATCAAGGTCAGAAGCCAGGTTATCAAGATCCAATTTACCCCATTTCGCTACCTGCGCGACATACCAGGCCGCCGAATGTTCCGGCCCCATTTCCTGTTTCACCAGGTCTTTATAAATGTCATAGCTAGTACCCTGGAAAGTCAGTTCCTTTTCACCCTGCACACCCTGAATATGAATATTCAGTCCTAGCGCATTTTGCATATATATCGTCAGCACTTCCCAGGGTTCAATATCCGTGGGGGGATAAGGAAAATATTCAATCATGCTCAGGCGTACCATCACGTAAAGATCTTTCGCTTTAAACAGCGGGTTTTCCATTCTTTGTATTACGCTCATTGATTTCGTTCCTTTTTAACGGGCGGTGTCCTTCACCTTACCGGATCGGAGCGGGTTGTGAAACCCGTCCGGCGTGGCGCAGCTACGGCGCGTTTTGCTCGGTTTGGTTTTACGGGGAGACAACGATGTTGGAGGGATATGCTAAAATGCGAACGCCAGGCAGAGTTTTTTCTGCGCTGATCAAGGAGAGAGAACATGCAGCTAAAAATAACGTGTCGTAACGAAGAATGCGGTAAGGATATTCACTTTACACTGGCTGATCTGATGGGTAAGTCTAACGGAACATCCGGGAGTCATACCACGTCGTACACTTACACAGGGGGAGTTACCTGCAAAGCGTGTGGTACGACACATGATGTTACTGTCCATACTGACGAACTGGATGATACCGGTGAAATTCTGGATTGGTATTTCGGTTAAGTCCATTGCTTAATTTGATAAGCCCTCCGGGGCTTATCCTTGGCCGTTCGCCCGGATTCGGGTTTGCCGGTAGTTTACTGAATGGCCAAAAAAAGCCGTCCCCAAAGGAACGGCTATAAACTTTGCAGTTTTGCCCGTTCAGGCTTTCACCTTCGCAGACTCTGGCACCATTAAAGGAACCAGTTGATCAATTGCAATACAGCCGCAATCAAGGTAAGAATGGCGATAATCAGCTCAATCATTCCCCGCACCTCCATCTCTGTGGCGCGTAGGTTACTAGGCAATCCCCTTTCCTCTAATCCGCCCATCCGGTTATGCCATTCACTTAACCAAAAGAAGAATTTCACCACGCTGCCGCCCAGGCTTCCGGGTGCGAAACCGGAAGAGGGCTATACCGTTGCCGTGTGCTTGCCCACGGTTCGGGTACTGTTTAGTACCAAATTCGATTTTGAAGAGTCTGATCTGGCTCATCACACAGGCGGCTAAACGGGTTTTACTTCTTTGATCTGAGAGCATTATAAACGGTACTGTGGCTTATTGAATACAGGTTTGATCATATGGCTCGTTAGACGTATAATTAACTCGCCAAAAGAAGAATTTCACTACGCTGTATGCCCGATGCCCGCGAAGCATCATGGCGACAGAGCAAAACCCGCCTTTGTGCGGGTTTTTGCTTTCTGAGGCCTGCTAGGTTGTTTCCTTTTGCTGTTCGCCCGGATTCGGGTTTACCGGTAGACCCCCGAACCAACCACCCTACCCTAAAGCATCAAATTTTTTCATGCTGATTTTTACGTGTCGTAAAAAACTAACTCCCTGTTTTACATGAAAACACCATGTTACCTGGTGCGTGCCTGAAGGCGTTGGCCAGCTGCGATCGGCAGCGGCCGGCGCGAGTAGTTGGTCAGGGATTTTGAACAGGCGAAACAGGCCGGGATGCTCTAGGGGAAAGACCGCGCCAGTGCTACGCTAGCGGGATGTCGGAGGGGCTGAAGGGCATTTTCCGTGGGGGAGCGTTGTCACTTCAGCCCTTTCCGGCACGTTCGGGTTTATGCCGCCCTGGAGACATTTACCCGATACCGGCCCCGCCCGGAGAAGGGATGAAGTCAATAATTGCTCTGTAATGGCGTAGATTCATCCCAGAGCCGTTTAAATTCATTCTGGTACGTTACCGCCAGCGTTGGTACATCTTGCACCAGGAGCGCGTTTTCTGCGTTGCGATTCGCGGCGCTGGCGGTGTAGTTGAATGATCCGGTTTGCACCGTGTTGCTGTCAACGACCATGAATTTATTATGCATAATGGCGTATTGAGCATTTAGGCGTACTGGTACGCCTTGATTAGCCAGGAACGTAACGGCGGTGTATTTATCGTTATTGGCCTTATTATCGGCTACGACCCGGACAGACACACCGCGATTTTTGGCGGCAACGAGCGCGGCCGCAACTGGCTTACTGGTGAAACTGTAAGCCGCCACATCAACGCTATGCTTTGCGTCCTCGATGGTACTTAAAACGATCTGTAAAGCACTCTGGCCAGTCGAGGGCGAAAAGCCTACAGAAACAGTCGGTGTTGCTGTGGCCAGCAAAGGTACAGCCATTATGATGGCCAACACAAAGAATATTGATTTACGCATAGTTGTTTAACTCCAAGTGTTTTAGATCTTCCAATGTATAAATGCGAAAAACATTGCGGTGCTTTTCTTCAAGCGTCACATGTTGATTGTCCACAATTACATGTTTGATGTTGTCAAAAATCAGCGCTAGGGCGCGCTTTTTCTGGTCATCAGGTACAACATAAAGCACATAAAACCAGTGTTTATTAGTACGTGCCATCAGGTGGCTGGCCATAATTGACTGATAACGCGCTTTTGTTTTCAGGCGGCGCTCAGTTTCAACAGCAATAATTTTGCCATCAGGCAGAGTGATTAACCCATCCGGGCGGTGTTTCGTCTGATATTGATTAAGGAATGTTGAACGATCTCCATTAATCCACCCAGCAGCACCTTTCTTCTCAAGTGTCAGTCTAGTGAGTTGGTTATCAAGGTGATGCTCCAGCGTCCAACCGGTGATCCTGGAAGGCTCGAAGCGTGAAGGAAATGTTTTATCGTCCGGGCTTAAAACAACAGCCAATCCATCGTTTGTTATTCCCCATAGAGACAGTTTTACCGCTCGGGATTCAATCACATGTTTTTGAATTAAGCCCATTTTTGTGACTTTTGTCAGCAAGGTATAAAGTGACTTGTGATCTTTAAAATCGAACAGCAGCATTAAGGTTTGAAAATCGCTATACGTTTCCTCTTTTAAAAAATCAAGCAGGATACGAATTTTTTCGTGATTGCGTTCCCGGCGTTCGCCGTGAGTTACTAACAGCATTCATCCTCCTTAAAAATCGAGTAGAGAAAGTTTTTTCTCTTCTACTTGCTGCTTTTTTTCTTCTAATCTTGGCGCTTCGGTTTGTTCTGGTATCGAAGACTGTTCATGTAGATCGAGTACCGGTAGAACATCTGATATTTTCGTTAACCCAGGAATGACAATATCCACGTTTGTGGTTTCTTCTTCGTCAAAATCGAGTGCTTGTTTTACTTGCGGTGCGGCATTCGCAAGGGCAGGGGGAAGCGTGAAAATTTCTAAAGGTTGTTTTTTCACTTTTAATGGTGAAATTAACGAAGGGAATGCCAGAGCATTAGCACTAAAAATATAGCTAACAAACTTGGGTAAATTTTGTAGCATATTACTGTCAATGTAATAGCTTTCAGCTTGTCGTATGGTTCGCTCATTATCAATTTTTTCGGTTAGTACCGAGGTTGTTGTAACTTTTCGGCTTTCATCGTCAACTAAAATAGTGCCAGACATTCTGGCCACCCATTCAGCGGTATCAGGATCTTGAAGCTTATAAACCAACTTAAATTTGCAGTTTTCTACCACCGCGCCTACAACAGCGTCACCGTTTAAATCTGCCGGGCAATCCCTTAAATCGGCAATAGATTGATGTGCCATTATAATGTGAACGCCTTTGTCGCGTGCAGCCCCTAAACCTTCTAGCGCCGGTTTTGAAAGGTGATATTTAACTTCATCCTTAAAAATAGCTATCGGGCGGGGAGCACCTGCAACACGATCACGTAATTCAGCAAGCTGAAAAAGTCGAACTAAAATCATACGCTGTGCGGTGATGATTTTAGAATTACGCATTGAACCTATAATGTAGCAGCAGCCACCTTCATCAAAAATCTGTTTCAGAGAAAAACCACCAGGAGCATTGATGCAGTTCAAAAGGGCCAACTCTTCAGTCTTTCCGTGAAAGGCTTTAATCGTTTCTCCAATGCTTTGAACATATTCGCTGTTATAAACATCGCGAATAGTTGCATTCTGATTTTTGGCCACGAACTGCGATGCTAATCGCGCTGCCTTACGGTCATCGATACGGTAGAAATCGGCAGCCTCGCCTTTTTCTGCTAGGCTAAAACCTGCAACAAATAACTCTTCAAGATGATCTGGTGTAATGCCGTGAATAAGGTTTAATTGATAGTTACTTTTATTTAAGTCGATTAGTACGAATGGTTTTCCTGCATCCATACAAGCTTTTTTGTACAAGTGTGGAGCCCATTCATCATTTTTAGGATCGAGGACGAAAACCCCTTCGTCTGCTAGAATACTTTGATAAAGCAAAATACCAGATGCGACACCTTTACCCGCGCCAGTTGTACCAATAATGTCAGCGTGTTGAGTTTGCCATTCTTTTAATGGGATGTATTGTGGAAAGCCGTCTTTGCTCAATCCAATGAAAATACCTTTGCTCAGGTCGATATAATCCATCGGATCATATTCAGCCGTTTTAGGCAAAAGATCTTTTACCTTTCTAACGTCTGTTCTTGCATCTCTTTCCATACTAGTTTTCTTCACCATATTGCGCTTTGCCTTATCCATTTCTGGTGCTAGTAGTCGACGCATAGCAACATGAAAAACAAAACCGGCAACGGTTAGTATCAACAGGAAAGACCATTTTAGGATTGGCACATCAACTTCACCGCGACCTTTATAAAGGGTTTGTAAAACCCATGTCGCAATGGGTGCCAGGGTGCCAAATAAAAAGCACAACATGGAAAAACAAATAACTATTTTTTTCCATGCAGGTGCTTTTTCATGCTCATCACTTTTAAGCGTTGCAAAAAGTGGAAGAGTCAAACCAGATAATAACGCTAGTATTAATTGATGTTGCTGCATAAAACCAAAAAATGAAAGAGCACCGTTTACTATCGGTGATAGCATGACGGCTAAATTATTAAACATTGCAGTATCTCCGCTTGCTGTTATCGCCCCATAATATCGCCCCATCTTATCGCCCCACAGTGTTGGGCGATAAGATGGGGCGAATGTATGAGGCTAAAGAAGGTGGCCGCGATGCGTCCATGAACCGGAAGGTATACTTCCCGGTTCTAACGGCATGTGCCATTTCATGCAGGCTGGACGCCCTTATTCCATGTCACAAGGGGGTAATGTCGGCGCTGGACGCGCCGCCAAAACCCCCAAAGGTCAAAGGCGGCACACCGTCTTGCGCTACGCGCGACCACCCCCTTTAAGACGCCTGTTTTGACCCTTTTCTTCTCTTTGTTCGTTCCTCACAAAGCGAATTAAAGGGAAACTAGGCTTTAAAGGGGGTGGTCGCGCCACGGGGATAAAGCCCCCTTAGCCTCGACGGTGTGCGGGGCAAGCCCCCCAAATAAACCGCTATCGTGGGCGATAGCTTTTTGCTCGCTGGGGCGGCAAAATTTATTCGGCTCCCCCGGCCTGTTCGGTTCCCTTTGGGGGAACGCTCTCAGGTGGGTTTGGCGACGCAAATTAGCAATTTCTTCGAAATTGAATTTACTCGCCTCACTCCACTTTTAATCCCATGCGGGGCATGGAATTAAAAGCCCAAAAGGCGTACCTGTGAGTGTTGTTATCATTTTAAGATAAAGTGTTTTCAGTGCGATGAAATTAGCAATCTTATGGATTGAATTTCACCGCGTAGCTTGTTTTTAACTTGCTATTGAATTCAACTTTAAATTTGAAATTATCAATAATGGCTTTTGTTATTCTTGGGGTGGAAATGGATTTAAGTTGATTATGGGCTTGTGTGACCGTTGCTGACCTAAATATGACTCTATCCATTTTACCCCTCTCTTTTTTCGATAAGAAACTCTTCAAGCGATTTTCCTGCATTCAGTTCATCCTGAATGGGACGCGGGGTTCTTCCTACGCCAGACCAATATTTATTAACTCCTTCGTCAGTATAAGTATACTTGGCCTTTCGCTTTGCTGATGCTTTTTTAGGCACTTCATTCACGATTAAATCGGATAGCGAAAAACCTTCTGCCTCAATAAGTGACATTAACTCAATACGTTTGTTTTCACGCTCAATACGTTGTTTTTCATGTTCGTCATGCTCTACTTTTTTATCCGCTAATGCGGATAAAATGCGATCACTGAGCATCTTTAAAAATGAGTAATCACTTTCTTTAAGGAATTTTTTTAAAGCACGATCTGAAGTTAATTCCTCTTGAATATTGTTCATAGCTTTAGCTCTCTTGGCATATATTTAGGCGATGGTTTTTGTCTTATCTCGGCGGGTACTCAAAACCCAATTCACCCGTTGATTTGTTTTTTAGGATAATAAACATTGAATAAACACTATCATTTTTCTTGCTTTTAAAACCTTTTATCTCCCCGCTTTTCCCTTTTAAAATAATTGTCTCAATTTGTTTTTGAGTCAAATTTTTACCTCGATACTCAATCCATATTTTAAAGTTACAGCCTGTGCAACTACAGGCTTTCGGCGTCATAACAAGCTCAGAGTCACATGATGGGCATTTCACTGTAAGTCGTGATAATTGGGTTTTAGGTGCAATCTGCTCGGTAGCAGATATGTTTATGCTGGCACTTTCAACCATGCGAGTGATTTCGGCATAAAGACCATCGATAAACTTATCAATAGTCATTTGACCGCTTTCAATCGCAGCTTGCTTTTCGGCCCACACAGCCGTCATATCCGGCTGTGTGGCAACGTCTGGAAGTGCGTCAATTAAAGAAATACCTGCATCGGTAGGAATAAATTTCCCTTTCTCTACGCTGATATAGTTGCGTTTTTTCAACGTTTCGATAATCCCTGCACGGGTTGCCGGAGTTCCAATCCCGCCGTGTTCGTCTTTTTTGTCTTTATCCTTTTCTTTCAGCAATTGTTTAATGCGGGGATCACTCACAAAATCGGCCACGCGAACCAGTGCGGCCAGCAATGTGGCCTCAGTGAATAATGGTGCTGGCTTTGTTTTTTTCTCAGACATATCTACATCACGGCAGGTAAGTGTTCCCCCTGTCCGTAAATGACTGAGCAAGTCGAAATCACCAGACTCATCGGCTTGTTCATCGTCGCTTTCACTGTCGTTCAGCAATGATGTAAAGCCGACTGCGATAGTTTTACGGGCACGTACTGAGAACGTTTCCCCGCCGCATTCAATTACTACGCTGGCCTCTTTAAAGGTTTTTTTCGGCATGAATTGCGCAATATAAAATGATGCAACGGCCAGATAGACCGCTTTTTCGTTGGCACTCAAGGCTGATAAATCAGGTACTCGGTTTGTTGGGATAATCGCGGTATGCGCCGTTACCTGGCTGCTGTTAAAAGCTTTGCTTTTCCTGCTGGCGTCGGTATCGAGTGAACTAAAATCGTTTAAGGATTTTAGCGCCTCGATAAGTTGAGGCGCTTCACCGTATTGTTCATCGGATAGATAGGAACAATCGGAGCGGTTGTACGTGATCGCCTTATGTTTTTCACGTAACGACTGTGTAATGTCCAGGGTTTGCTGTGCCGTCAGTTTGTTTTTTTGGTTCATATACTGTTGTAGGCGAACCAGATTAAACGGCAGCGGGGCAGCGGTTTCCTTATCATCAACCGCAGCGGCCTTAATCGTGGCCGGTTTCCCGGCCAGTGATTTAGCCAGGCTTTCTCCCCACTTTTTATTGTTGAGCCGGTTTTTCTCGTCAACTGGTGCATTCTCTGGCACCTTCCAGTTAGCGCGGATTACGTCAGTATCATTGAGGAAGTTTCCCATAAGGGTGTAGTAAAAACTTGATTCATGAGACTGGTTTTCACGCCACCGGCGCACGATTAAACCGAGCACCGGCGTTTGGACTCGACCTACGGAAAGGACATTTTTATAGCCTTTTTCCTGCGCCTTAATGGAGTAGGCGCGGCTCATGCTAAAGCCGTAAATAGCATCACCGGCGCTGCGCATCAAGGCTTTAAGATAAAGCCCCCGAAACTGACTATTGTCTTTCAGTGAATTGATCGCCTTTTTCACCGCTGGAGCGGTGTTGTCATTAATCAGGGCGCGTTTTACAGGAGCTGTGTTTCCGGCATATTCGAGCAATTCATCAACCAGTAACTGACCTTCATCATCAGGATCGCCGCAATGCACAATCATTTTGATGTCCGGGCGTTTTATAAGTGATATTAACGTAGCCGCCTGTTTGGCCACACTCTCCTTTGGTTGAAGCTGTACGGGGTACAGCTTTAACGGCAAGGTATCGAGAGTCCAAGCCTTGTAAGCCGGGTTAATCTGCTCAGGTGGCACCATTTCAAGGACGTGGCCAACGCAATAACTCACAATATCGGTAGATGATTCAAAGTAACCATCGTGCCTGGTGAAATTGCCGCTGAGTGCTTTAACTATGTCTGTTGCCACTGAGGGTTTTTCTGCAATAAAGAGTCTCATAACTCACTACTCCTGATTTTGGCGAATTTCAGCCAGCGTTTCGTGGTAGCACTGGCGACTTTCCTCTAGGGCTTTATCATCCAGGTGAAAACCACGTTTGGCCGCTGCCTGTTGGAATGTCTCGGCATCACCTGTATTGAGGCTGGCCAGCAGGTTTGTTAGCTCACTAAGTACACGATATCCATAGATTTCGTAATGCAAACCACATCCGTGGTGTGCTTCTTTCTCGATGCGCTGAATAAGGCTTTCAGCGCTAACTGAATCGCCATGTGTGTGTGGCCACGGTGGGGTGATAAAACCGGATTTGAAGGTCATTGAAATAACCTCGTTACTTGATACTACTGTTTTTTGACGTCATCAACGCAATAGCTTCCAATTCAGGGATTAACACTATATCGGGGAATCTCTGCTGTAATTGCTCAAGTGTTTCCCCAAAAACCTCTGTTACAAGTTGTTCTTCAAGTTTGGTCGGGATAGAACGAACAACACGAACGGCATAACTCCATATTTTTTTCTTATCACCAAGAAAAAAAACCATTTCCCCTTTAGACATTATTACCTCATTAATTTAGTAGAATAAAAGGTGCATTGTTTATAATGCACCTTTATAAATTACCAATAATATGTATCCCCAATAGGCTCACCATCAATAGTAATATCTATGTAGTTTTGGCTTCTACACCCTGGTGGTGATATGCTCCTATCACTATCTCTACTGCATATTTGTCCTTTCACAAATCCAGCAGGTAATGTTTCGTACTTTAAACACTGGCTATTATTACCGCCTGATTGTCGTACACAAACACGTCGTTCGGGAAGCCAGGCACCTTTACCATAATTTGCTGTACCAGAGCTACTACTTCCCACCGCGCAAGCTGCAAAGTCTGGCAAGGGAGATTTGCCTTTTTTTATACGGCTAAGAAAAGCGCTTTTAGCTCCATCACATCCTTCAGGGAATCCACTTGGCAAACAAAGCCATATTGCACATTCATCCTCAGATTCAGCAAAGCTAATTGCAGGGACAAAAGAGAAACATACTATTGCAAATATAATGTATTTTATTTTCATTGGTAATCCTTTGTTTTAAATAACCATGGAAAATTAAGTTTGGTGTTTTTGGTGTGAAGGGTATTTAACGATAAAAATAAATATCTGTACTTGAACAGGTAAGACAAACGCTTTCTTTGGGAGAAAACGAAATCAGCGCGTTAGAACCGTGATTTCTCAACCAGGATTTTGCAGTAAAATATTGCGCGCCACTGGTGGTACTCACAACTATGTTGGGCGAATGAGTAACAGCAAACCAGGTACTTGGAGGATAGACTTCTTCGGGATTGAAATTAGTTATATGTTGCGACCAATGACCTGTTACGGCTGCTGCTGGAACCACAGCACCATTTTCCTCCCAATGGGGTAAACTGGTATTCATCTGTGCCGGTGCCTTGTTCCATTCAGGTTGCACGGGTTCTGGCGGAGATGAGCAACCGGACAGTAGGGCCATCAATGTGGCCACACAAAGAAATCTACATTGAGGCATAACCAAAACTCTCCTTAATTTCTGCAATGTGTAGGGGTTTAAAGTAAACATCGCCCATACGACGAATATCGCCGTGAATATCGACACTAACTATTACGTCAACGCAATTGAGTACCTTACGTAACAGTACGTCATAAGGCATTCCCTTACAGGCGGCGTTTTCATAGCATCGATCAATGATGCCGGTAATACAGTCTTTGGGATTTCCAGCATGAAGCGAGGTCACAAGCCCTTCGTGACCAGAGCCGATAATCTTGAGACAATCCCAGGCTTCACCGCCACGTACTTCAGCTAGCAGAATACGGTCTGGGTTCATGCGATAGCAGGAACGAATAAGTCGCGTAGGGGTAACAATCGCACCTTCACCGGCATCCGCCGGGTAATAAAGATGGACGTAATTCTTATGATGATAGAACTTAACCTCGGGGTTATCTTCAATAGTAATCAAACGTAGATAAGTTGGTATATAACGCAACAACATTTTCATATATGTTGTTTTACCTGAGCCAGTTTCACCAACAATAAATACAGATTTACCATATTCAACTATCTTTTCCATAAAGTGCGGTATGTTACCACTTTTATAGATTTGTATGAGTTCCTCATCTTTATTTTGTTTTTTTTCCTCACCAGTTACCCGGCTATAAAAACCGCTATCTATATATGATTGGTGCGTTCGTTGATAAAAGTCAGGTTTACGCACGGTGATTGAAACAGTGTTACGCTCACAGGCCGAAGGGATAATAACCTGACAGCGCTCCCCCGAGGCTAATGTGGCAGACAGAATAGGGCTGGTGTCATCAATGTTATCATCGTTCCAGACGGCCAGAGCTTTAGCAAAAGCTTGGCACTGAGCCAGAGTTACAGGTGAATCGTGCATATCCCACTTCCCCCTGATTTTAGTATGAAGTTCACCAGGGCGATTAATGGCTATTTCTGTTAACCCATCAATTGCAAGATAATCTCCAAATATACTATTTCGCATATATTCAAGAGATAGGTTTTCTTCTTGCTTCATAGAAAATTATCTCATGTTTAGTTTGTATACGCTGGAAAAATCAATATCTGTCGATGTCATTATACCGATAATATCACCTTGATTTCGGTACATGGTAGGCGGGATATTAATACTGTTTTCCAGAACTGTTTTTGCCATTTCAGCAGCCGCCGCACGGGTATTTTCCGTATAGTCCGTGTTTCTATCGGTACTAGGTGCAGTGTTAGCGGCGACTGAGGCTACATCCTGCACCATACTGAGCATCATAGCGTTACCAAATCTTGACCAAAAATGTGTATCAATCCAGCCATCAATACCGGCTTCACCGAGTTGGCCAACAACTTGTGAATCGACAAGAGGGATCTGGATAGCATCAGGGGTTCTAAGTTCTGTCCATGCGATAAACATCCTGCCCTGGCCATGTTTCAACGAGCCATCACGGTAGACGCCTCGCGCTATTGTTCCGGCTGGAATAAGCCGAACAAAATTGTTGGCGCTATAGACATCCTCGCTAATCATACAAGTAATTTTACCGGCAACGTCTGAAACAAACCGGCGCATTAACGAACAAGGAATATAACGATCTACAGGGATGTAGAGGTTTGGATCAAGGTTAATACGTTTAACGCCGGTGATTCTGGCCACACCATCAGATTCTTTACCTTCCTCACCGGATATACTGTTGTTGTCCGGGCAATGCAACTTTCCATCAGCACCTTTTACCAGTATTTTTTTACATTGTACGTTGGATAAATCCTGTGATGTGTTTACGGGTTCACTAGTTTCTTGCTGTCGTGTTGTTCCCCCTGCCTGATTGGTAGTGTTACTGCGCTGGCCTGTATTATCTGTACTGCCAGATTCAGCCAAGGCATTGGCCTTACTAAATACAACTGGTGGCGGTGGAGCTGGCGGTGTCTCACTTGCGCTCGTTTCATTACCAGGTGATGATTCTTGCATAATGGCACCCAAGGGGTTTGTATCTTGCCCCATGTCGTGCCGTTCCCTGCCCATTTTAGGGGTTGCGCTTACCTGTTTTTCAGTATCCGGGGGAGCTTCTTTATTGCCTTTTAGCTTCGTCATTACATAGTCACCGCCAGTGGCTAGGCCGATTAACAGTACCAGGCTCATAATGCCGACAATCAGTGTGCGTTTGCCTTTAGGCTTATTATGCTTAACAACAATTGGCTGTCCGGGTTCTTGCTTCTCATCCGGCGTACCTTTGGCCATTTCTGCACGGGCCCGTTCACGTGCTTCAGCTTCCAGTTCGGCGGGGGTTTTCAAGTCTTCTTTATCTGTCATTGTTTTGTCTCCAAATTGACAGACGGCGAAACAGTGTCACCGTTCGAGATTTTTACTTTTCCAAAACCAGAGTTTTCTATTCCAACCACAGCATCGCCATAGCGAAGAACAAAACGCGGTGATAATGAGCGCACGATCATCACTTTGTAATTACCCTGCTTAATGAACGATGGTGTAATGACTTGTTCTTTGCCGTTCACGATAACTAGCGGTGAAGGGATGGTTTTTTGTGGTGAAAAACCGAGGTAAGTAAAACGCCCATCGTCATACGCGAAGTCGGGTGCAATCATTTCTGAGCCGGTGGCCACACGTTTTGTATAGTCCCAATTGCGGGGAGCTGTGGCTTTCATGAAAGCCACATCGATACGTGCTTTATCCTGTTTTTCCTGTAACTCGGCCTCTCTGGCCAGTCGCGCCGATTCGGATTGTTTACGCACATCGGCGGGGTACTGATACCGAACGACAAAGGCAATCCCTTGATCCGGGCTTCCATCATCGATCACGTTTAGTACCATGCTGTAATACCGCTTCGAGGTGGTCACAAACAGGTTTGTTTTCCAGTCTTTTGATGTAGGTAAAAAAACTTGCTTCGTTGTTTTACCGTCTGCGTCAGTGACGGGCTGAGTGATGGGTGAGGGACGGATATTTACTCTGTTAGAGGCTGGTGTTACCGTCCAGCCTTTCTCAAAACCAGCCTGTGCATCGATTACTTGTTCATCATCGTCAAAAATGAGTGTTGAAACGAAACCGGCACGGGTATTTATGATCGTTGTGTTCTGGCTGTTATAGGACACGTTTTGCATGTGGCTATCGTAAGAGCTACCTCTGGGGAGTGCTGCTCCCCAGGTTGAACATGACGCCAGTAACAGAATCATAGTAAGGAGTTTCATATTCATTATTCCATCCTTAATTCTTTATCGCGCTGATAGCTGGTAACGATAAAACCAAGCGGATTAGCTTCGCGCTGTGCAGATGTAAGTTCAATTTGGGGTAAATAACGGTACGTCATGCGGATGTTCCAGTAATCCGTCTTTTCAGAACCGTTTGCAATGCGGCGTATCGTTCGCTTAATACGCAACATGGCCAAATTGTCAGGATCTGTTGCCTTTGCGTGAACATTAGAAATAATTTCAACCTTAACTACATAAGCCGCTTTTTCATAAATTACGTCAGGTGCAGACTGGCTATTAAACCAAGACAAATAATCACGATTTACATTGTCACTATTAAATAACTGTGTGGTGTCATAATCATTCTGCAAAGCAAAGTAATTATATCCTTCGCGGAGAGTGACATAGTTCGCTGTAAACGCTTTAGCTAAAGCCTCTTGTGATGAAATATCACGCTCTTTAACCCTGGTGACATACTCCACCCTCCCTGTTTGTCTGTCGATTGTATATAGCTCCATTTCGGTTTGTTTAAGTGGCAATATAATAATAATTGCCGCTATAGCCATCACAGTTAAGAAGCCGAAAAATGCAGCGAGAAACCAGGCTAATTTTGTAATACGCTCTGACTTTTCGAGCATGATTGTTTCAAATTGACGTGAGGCGTTGAGAGATTTTGCCAATTCAGACATTAGAGGTCAGCTCCTGAATGATTAACGGTGAATTAACTGGCTCTGATTTCCCGGAAATTTTCGGGAGGCTGTTTTTTTGTGCGCAGCCCGTAAGCACGCACAGCATCAGAATTATGATGATGCGTATCATTGATTTTTCCTTAATACAAAGTAAATCCCCGTATAGATCAGGGATACGTGGATATGCGGGTGATTATTTAAATGATTGGAGTGATTTTTTAGCGGCGTTGCTGATTCATACGCTGGATCGTGCTAATTGATGCTGCTCGACGTTCCCACCCAGCCTGAGGGTTTATTTGAGGGACTTGAGGGCTGGAAGAACCTTTAAGGTTACCCGCTGCCTTGTCCCCAATAGCACCCGCCCCGCCTCTAATTGTGTTTAAGAACTTACTACCTATAGAACTACCCCCGGCCTTTGCAACGCCTTGCATGACTCCCTGAACAGCAACACCACTTAAAGCTTGAGCTATTTTAGCAGAGAACCAGACAATGACACCGGCACCAACCCCGGCCAGTAAACACTGAGCTGCAAGAGTTACCATGTTACTTTCATTGGAGGTTGTAACTGCAATATCCAATATTTTATTAATATAATTAATTGCTATTCTCACAAATAAAGCTGAGAACATAATGGTAAGTATCGCTGAAAATATAGTTTGCAACCAGTTATTAAACATTGGCTTTAAAAAGCCATAGGATAAACAAAAGATAAATATAGGTGCAGTGGTACACATTAATAATATAGTTATTTCAGCTAGGATGTTAACTATGGCTGAAACAATAAGTACGAATATTGCACCACCCCATACTAATCCCTCCGCTAGTCCTCCATTAAATTTCACATATGTTGAGTCATCTTTATCATATAGAGTTTGGCCTAGTGTTTGGGCCTTATCCCATACAGTATCTAGTAAAGTCCATACGTTATCACTCCCACTAACTCCATTTTTTAAACCATCAATAGCTGAGACTGTTAAATCAAGCCAGCCACCAAGATTTAAGACAAACATCAAAATCAATAGTAGACGTCCGAAATCCCAGGCTACATCTTCTAAAGGTCGGTGAAGTTTACCCGCTAAAGTTTGATAACCCCGGAACATTATAAACGCCGTGAATGAACTCATGGCAATAACACTAATCATGGAGCCGTATATAGAGGTTTGACCCTCTAATACGGCATTAATACCGCCCATGATGGTGTTATTCATTCCGACAAATACACCACCTGACATAAATACCTCTTTATTGAGTTGTTACCTTTCTTCTCATCTCTTCTTTTTTAGCGAAAAGATTTTCGAATTTCTCTTTAATGCCTGGGTTGCCTGTTTTAGAGAACATTAATGCTGCCCTATGGGAGAACTCACAATTATCACTTGATTCTCCATCTTTCAAACATTGTGAATATACCTCATAGGTTTCATCTGGGTGCTGTTTATACCATGCTTCAGATTTCTCTTCTTTACATGCAGCAAGTAAAGTTAACATGGGAAAAATCATTATTAATTTAACTTTTTTATGCATCGTATGCGTCCTTATAGGTTGTTAAGATCAGCTACTGGTGCATTCAGTTGCTGTTCGGCAAAGGCTTTCTGCCTTTGTGTCGCTAGCATGTTAGCACGTAATTCAGCCTGCTTAACTGACATCTCCCATTGTGATGTCAGGGCATTAAGCTGAACACTTTTTGCAGCAACTACGTTAGCCAAGTCTTGTGATTCTTTAGCATCTTGAGAGCGTTCTACGCGACCAGATAGTTCCGAAACATCACTGAGAACATCTGCTATCTTGTTCTGTACATCAGATGTTTCTTCGACTGCGACGGCCTGATTTAACACCATTTGCTTACAGCTATTAAGGTAGGTTCCGGTAGCACTGGTGTTACAGCTATCAAATACTTTGTATTTGCTATAAAGACCATTGAGTTCAGAGGTAAAAGAACCACCAGGATTAGTCATTAGGTCATTAAGAGAAATGCCTCGCTGTTGCAGATTCTTAATATCATGAGTGAGATTTTTTGCCTGGCTCATGAATGCCTGGACATCACGGATTCCGGTAGCTGTTGCCAGTTGATCCTTATAAGCATTCATTTCATCTTTGTAATGCAAAACGGTTTTTTCCCACTGAGCTACTTTTTCAATCCACTGATTTATACTATTGGTATTTGCAACAGCATCAATTACAGGGATACCGGCACTTATTACATTGGAGGAAAATAGAATTGTAGAAGCCACACAAATAGCCAAGGTTTTTTTAATTTTCATTTTTCATACCATTATGATTTATTGGGTTTGTTTAGATATTGATTTATTATATTGCTTTTTCTAAAAACTTATCTTTCCACTCTTCTGGTTTCATACCTTCCTTATATATGGAGTCAAATATTTTCAAGTTATCCTCACTGCCGCTTAGTATTTTTGTATAGCGGCCTAGTCCAGATAAGTCCATTTTAGCCAAGGAAACAAAAGATCTCGTTTCACCACGACGCAGAGGCGTTTTAAGTATGACCATCTGACGAGAACCGGGATCAAGGTTTTTAACAATATCAAAAACACTCTCTGGCACTTTGAGCTTATCAACATAGTCTTCGCGTGATGCTTTAGGATTAGCCATAAATATTTGAGTTCCGCATTGTTCTATAATTGCGGCTGAAATTTCATTTTTAACCATTTCATCCGGTGACTGCGTTGCTGGTACAAATATCCCGTTAAGTTTGCGAATGACTTTAAGCATGTTAAGTGCAAAATTAGCAAACTCTTTATCAGCAAGCCATTTCCAGAACTCATCCATGAATAAAACGAGCCGTCTTCCGTCCAGCAAACTGGTAACACGATAGAGCAGATAAAATGTAATGGGTGCTCTAACGTCTTTATCATCCAAAAACTCAGTGCCATCAATACCGAAATTGTCGTCTTCGGCAATATTGAATGTGTCAGCCTCGTTATCGAATACCCAGCCAAACTCACCGCCTTGCGCCCATTGTTTTAGACGTATACGTAACCCATTTGTACGAGCTTCCTTGGTTGGTGGCTCCGGTAGCACTTCGAGAAGGCGAGTTATACCGTAGCGTCGGTACTCTGGGGGGTAATCCAGCATGATAGTATTTACCCCTGCACTGATACGTTCCTCATCGCGAGGATCGAGCGGTTTACCATCTCTTGTACAAATTAAGCGGATAAGCTGTTTGATGAAATTAATGTTACGTTTTGTCGGTTGCAAAGCGAACGGGTTCCACCCTGTTGGTTCACCAGTTCTGATGCGGAAATAGCGCCCTCCCATCTGACGTATGGACATTTCAGCAGAGCGGTCTTTATCAAAATAAACCGTTGTCATGCGTTTATGTGTTGCTGAAGCTGTGAACGAAGCCGGGCGACGATATTTTTGCATTAAGTGCTTCATTGCGGCTAACAATGTAGATTTACCTGTACCTGTACTACCGATCACCATTGAATTACCAGGGTTCTTTTCGTTGAATTCATCAACGCCAGCTTGACTATTATGGAGATTTAAATAGTAGCCGTTACCAGATGGCGTTTTCATTACCACAATCGCTTCTCCCCACGGATTCCCTTCGCGTTTATGAGAGTGGAAATTATGCAGTGAAGCCATATCAGCAAAATTCTGGCTGCTTATAGGTACAAGGCGAGGACGTAAATGATAAATCCCTGGAAGTTGTGCCAGATAAGCCGCAGGAAGCGACATTGTTGATAATGTGACCAGAATTCCCAGGTCTTTCAAGGGTTCGGCCAGTGCATTGGTATCCCTGATAACTCTTTCTTCGCTTGGGGAGGAAACAATCAAAGAAAAGTGATACTTACCAAAAGAGATGTGGCCAGACTGGAGTAAGTCACGAGCAACCATAAGGTCTTCTTGTTGCGATATGGCATCATCATCAGCCGATTGAAGTCTGTTCTGCGTCAGCTTGATATAGCTTTTAGCCTCGTCCTTAGCCATGCAAGTGAAAGATTGGGTAAGGACATAATCACATTCGGCATACAACAACGCATCAAACAGACCTGTATAGGTTTCAGGTGCGTGATCCTTGATTTCCAGACTACGGAAAAATATCTGTTCATCAATCCCGTTGCACTGGCCGGTATCCGTTGAAAAAAACAGGTCTGACGCACCGAGTACATCATAAAACGGTGAGCGTGTAACGGCGATTTTTTGCCATTTTCCTGTGAGCAGGCGGTTATAGAAGGATAATTGAGATGAGTATACTCGCCCGTTTTCTTCATATGCCCCTAATGGTGTTGCTGTAAAGCTCTCCAGTGAGGTATTTAATAGTTCCCAATGCTCAAGCATTACTCTTAGCGAAGCATCACCCGCCTGTTTTCTGGCTCCATCAGACTTTTGTTTTAACGCTGATCTCTCAAGCCGTGAGAGAGGGATAAAACACGCTGTTAAAAATATTCGGCTATGGCGAAATGGCTTATCTTTGATCGTATTGTAGTAAAGGCGTGCAACTTCATCAGAAAAGGGAATGCCTGAATTACACTCGAAAGAGTCAGTGTAGCTCTCCCGTATTTTGTGCAAATAAAAAGTCACTGGAAGCCCTTCAAAAGCTCTGACCATATTGTTTAGCTTCACCGTCTGAAATGTAAGATGATGCTCATCCTCACATTCAAAAATGATTCCACCAAGCTCCCACGTCGCAACAAAGTCTCCTTTTTTATTTTTAACTATGTGTTCACTAACATGTGATGAATAAGGAATATATTTAGAGATGTCTATGCTTTCGTTTAATCTCATCTTTTTATTAAACTCCGTAACATCTATGGGTTCGTATTTATTTGAAGAAATTACATTTGCACCATAGAATTTATTAGAGGCTTTGCGGCCTCTTGTTTTAAACTCAAGAACCTTAAGGTTGAAAAATTGAATATCTTTTCTGGCCTTACTTCTCATTTCAATAAGAGTAGGAATAAGTAGTAAGAGCAACCAATAGTTTCTGAGATAAACAGTAATTAGTGCAATTGTCCCGCACGCAATAACTAGGGGTACTAGAGGTATCCCTAGCAATGCTGCTGGTCGTGTTAATGCTTTGTTCAGAATGGCCATGATGTAGTCCAATGTTAAGACATGTAATATGCACCAAAGCCTGCTGCACCGGTAATAAGAATGCCACCAATAATGACGTTCTGCATTTCAGAAAGTTTCTTCCCATCCCACAATACTTTATAGCCAATCCACATTACACACAGCGTTACTGTAGCTACGGCTAAAGTTCCCAGACCTAAAACCCATGCGTTGAGTGAGTCATTGGCTTTATCAAAGCCACCACTTGCTGCGATTGCAGGGGATGCCATAACGGACATGGAAATAATAGACTCTTGAACTTTATTTTTGATTGCTACAAATTTAGATTTGATGCTCATTTTTTAGTTTCCTTAATTTTAGTTAACAAAATTACCACGCACAATATGCGCAGGGTATTTAATTGTTTCGGTTTCTTGTTTATTACTATCTATAACATCACCGCGAACAACCTCATGAGGGTATAAGGTTGACACGATATTTTTTTCTGGTTCAGATTGGTTTGGTTCTCTATCCTCTTTTGTTGAAGGTACAACATAGCCTATCCTCTGCACATAACTTGTATTACCAAATGATTTTTCCGGTACTTTACCAGTATTGAAATTCCCAGAGTAATAACAACTGAGCGCTCTTATCAACGTTGTGCCGCGTAGATAACAGTCAGTAATTATTTTTTCAAAAACAGAAAGGTTATTGCAGGGGGAAAATAATTTTTCAGCATCCATACCAAATTTGTTAAAATTTGTGCTGGTAATTTGCATTAATCCAACAGAGTAACGCCTATTCTTCTTTTTAATATTATTTACAATCGTGAGAGCTTCTCCTTTTGATTTTGGTAAATGAGTAATGACACCGCTGTCACCAGGTGTTCGTTCTGCTTTTGGGATTATTTCGGCAATGGCATAAGGGTTAAATCCTGATTCAGTTCTTGCAATGTCTTGAGCTGTATCGGGGTGAACAGATGCAGCACACTGCAACGCCAGAACCAGAAAGGCTGATGTTGAAAGCATTTTATTTCTTCCTTCATATAAATTATTACTGGTTCTTTTCCCCCTGATCCCGAATACTTCTAATCATGTTGTCTTTGGCCTGTTCACCATACACATCAATAAGGTATTGAAAAAAATGCGCGGTAGTAACTTGCCTTCCACCATAAAAGCCAACATCAATAGCCAGACGCTCTACAACCTTTCTGCGGTCTGCCCCAATATAAACAACCCCTGCTGAGGTTGAGCGAGTTCTGATGTTCTGTGGTAAATCACTCTTTGACATAAATCTTCCTTAATATGAATGTAGATAAATTACCGCTATGATTAGCGGTAATTTTCTAGTTAACGTTAGAATGAATTTTAGATATTTATTGGAGAAGGTAGATAATCATTGAGAAAATTAATCAAGGCAGTCATTCTTTCTGAGGGTTCTCTTTTCTCATTGATTTCTTCCATCTTATGGAAAAGCTCATCTGACACACCCTTGAGTTCTGCACATCCTTCAGAGCTACCAACTTTTTCTAACTGTAAGCATTGGAGTGCTGAAATAACATCCTCAGGAACTGGTCGGATTTTACCACCAATTTTGACAAATTCGTTCACTCCGATGATTTGAGTGATCTTTGTCATATTAATGACTTCCAGATCTATAGATACAAATAAGTATGCTGGGAACAATGGGCGCTGATTTATACGTACACAGGTTTTACTATCAGCTCGCTTAGTTACTACTGTTAATAAAGGGGTGTAATGCTCTACCGCAAGCCGTTCCAATCCAGCAAGTACGCGCTGATAAGCTTTTGGACTGTAATACAGAAGAAACCAACCTCTCATACTGCCTCCTTTTACCCACGTTGGCCCCTGAATAATCCAGGTGGGTGCTCCATAAATTGCATATCATTGCTGGTTTTTTGTACACGCAAGTGTAACTCTATGATATGTAATACAGTTGTAAAAGTGTCAGTTCCCTGGTGTTGCGATAAAGGCAACATTTTAACTCTTAAGTAGTGCTAAACGTGTGCCATCGATTCAATTTTTTTTATTTTGGTTGCGAAGATGGTTCCGAAGAGACTGAAGTCAGCACGCTTAGATGCCTCCTTATCACAAGAACAACTCGGCGTTCTATGTGGGTTAGATGAAGTGTCCGCGCGAGCGCGGATTTCAAAGTATGAGCACGGTGTAAACCGCCCTAATTTTGAACTCACCTGTATGTTTGCACGTGTGCTGCAAGTCCCGGAATGCTACTTCTATATCATTGATGATGACTTTGCGTTTCAGGTTTTAGACCTTCATCGTAAGTCAAAAATTCGCCCCCATCCTCAGCGTTCTTATCATGGTATAAAACCACGCTGACGCCATTCTCGATCCATGTGGAAGAGATGAATTCATTCAGATTGATATGTAAATCTATACTAACACGTTTCTATACTATCAAAACTTGCAGCTAAGGAAAGCAGAATTTTTAGATTCAGAATATGGTCTTTTTCCCGTCCAATAGTAAAATTATCTAACTTAAATCTATTTAATAGATGATGTAACTACCTTAATAAAATCAAGTAGATCAATCGATCACGCTAGGCTTTGGCAATGGATTAAAACACTATTCAAACAAATGATTATCAATTTAAATTTACCGATCTAAATCAATGAGTTGGAATTTTACATTTTTGCATCACGATGATGCAAAAAAAATGCTTAAGAAATGATAATTTTTTTGTCAGTAAAAGATGTCTTATATAAATATATTCAATATGTCTTCTACGTAGGATAATAGCACCATTACAGGTGCTATTAACTGATTTAGTTATAGGTCGTATTGTTCATCAAAAGGTTGTGTTAGTTCATTAATGTAGTTATTTCCAAAGTTATCCATTGCATCTTTTTTAATTCTTTTAATTAACATTGTGACTGCATTGGTTTTAGCAACATTCTCAATAGTACAATCATAAAGTCTTTCAAGAACATAGGAGAGTTTTGTGATATTATTTCCGTACTTTGATAAGCAGTAGACTAAAAATATCGGCCCTCCTTTATCGTTATATTTTTCAATAAAAACGAATGCTGTAGAGTCTTTATTGTATATAAATTCATCTAATTTTAATCGCTTTGTTTTTTCAGGAAAACTTACTTCAATCACATCGACAGCGGAGTTGATTAATTTATTATGAAACTCTCTGAGTGATGGGTATATCTGTAAGAATGGGATTAATTTCTTTGCGGGAATTGTACATGTAAAATATGTATGAAATCCATCGTCCATTTTAGACTGAAAGCCAATATCACGGTCATAATAGCTACGACAAAAATCAACCAATTCAGTTAGTGCATTTTTTTCTAACAAGCGTTCATCAGCGATGATAATTTGTTCGGATGAAGCGTTTGCATAATCTATTCCTCCGAGTTTCAGGGCTTCGAGGATAGCAAAGCTGTTAAGATCGCATTGTTCGAGTATACCCATTTCAATACGATGCATTTGTATACTATTGATTTCTGCCATTTTTCAATATCCTTGTCATGAAATCAAAACATCACCAAAATACATAATCCCTTTTGGATCATTACTTCGGCAAGAAACGTGCTCAGAAGTCCTTAGAGCGATTACTTGTGCTGGCACCATCTAAGAATATCAGGAAAAACGTAAATCATCATAACCCCCTCCGCTTGCCACAGTCTTTGACTAGCGGAGGCAAAGCTAGCGCTGCCGTAGTCTGTCAAAGCGAGGAAGCGGAATTTCCAGCGAATTAACAAAGGAATACGTTCACTTTGGACTGACATTTGCTGTTTATATTTACAGTAATAGCTATGTTAGATTCAATATCTTCATGAATTGATTGATTAAATTAGAATCGATCCTTTATGGATCTTTCGCTGAGGGAATTGATCGTTTAGTCATGACGTGATAGTTTACATGCGTTTACACGAATTTGTGCGGGCGGGGCGTTCCCAGTAATAGCGCCCAGATATGAGGTTACAGGCGAAAGCTATAACCTCTGAATGCAAAAACCCCCTGAAATCTGTCATCAACTTGGCGGAAGAGTCAGATATTCAGGGGGCCAAAAGCAGGCTGCGGTGCCTGGAAAGGATTATAGCAAATGCGTAACCTAACACAACCATTTTACACCGCCATAAGTGTCGGCGGGTGTGTCTGAGAATATAACTCTCGCTCCACAACATTCCTGTCGGCCAAAGAATCCTCATCCGAAGTTTTCGGTTTCAGAAGATAAACGGACGTTGCCTTTTAACCTTAAGTTGATGCAAGCCGTAGATGGTTTCACAGCGCGTTTCGCTTTCGCTATGTTCGTCTCATTTGCCCGCTCATCTGGTAAGCGTCGCCGTATGCCGCCGCCATGCCGCAAGCAGGCATTAGAGGCATTATTACAGGCGATCTGCTTCCATTATGACCCACTGGAGAACCACGTAAACGCGACGATCACCACGATGGCCATCGAGTGCTCCCTAGCCACTGAGTCAGCATCTGGGAATTTGTCGATCACCCGTGCTACGCGAGCGCTGCAATTCCTTGCCCTACTTGGTCTTGTCACCTATGAAACGGAGTATTGTGGTGCTCTTGGGTGCCATTTCCCTACGGATATTTCCCTAACACCGGCATTCTTCGATGCGATTGATATTTCCCCTCAGGCCGTTGATGCAGCGCGTAAGTCTCGTGTGTCCTGGAAGAACAAACAGAGAGCCAGACAGGGGCTTTCTAAACTCCCGGTAGACGAGTTGATGTTAGCGGCCATGAAGTCACGTCGTGATCGATTCTATGACTACCATATGAAGCGTAAGCAGCACGGACACGAACGAGCCAGAGCGCGACGTGACGCAGAACGCCAGCGCAGTGATATCGTGACGCTAGTAAAACGTGAACTGACCAGAGAAATTGCAGAGCGTCGGTTCCCTGCTGATAAAGACGCAGTAATGGCCGAAGTCTCGCGAAGGGTAAACAGAAGGATGATCCTCGCGAGGGGGCATCACACCCGAATAGCCACCTAATCCGCACTTTCTATCTCTTCCGGTACTCCCGGAGGTTTTCGCATGTCCCCGGTTCGTCATTGTGTAATAAGTGACCGCAATTAGCTGGCTGCGAGAATCGGCTACATCGAAAAATCCACCGATGATGCACTATTACCATTCCCGATCACGATTTTCATCGACTGGCACTTATCAAAACTCTGTTATCCACATTTAAGTGCAAGGGATTTTGTTCATTAAACACAAATCGTTTACACCAATAGATGCGAGTAGTCTTTTAAAGAACTAAAAGATCTTCCTTTTAAAAAGAAAACCTATTCGTAGTCTGTCCTGTGGACAGCCTGATAATGACCGCCCTTGCAGCGGCCAAAGGCCGCGCCGGTTCGGTATGGTCGCTACGCTCCCATTAGGTAGCACCTCCGGCTTTAGCCGGAGGCATGGTACTAACTGGATGTACCACAGCGAAAAGGCACTTTTCGCCCTAACCTACTTCATTGTTAAAAATCAGCTAAAAAACATGTCTAGCAGGAAGGGGGGAGCCTGCCCCGTGTCGACCCATTGGAAGCCAAGCTATGATTTGATAATTTTGAATAGGCATCGGGTTTGAGGGAAAAACTACATGCCAGTGAGTTTGTTCAACATCCTTGAATAACTGATCACACCGGTCGCAGCTGGCCAACGCGAAATTTCCCTGGTGGCCATTTTTTTGATGTTTTGTAAAACAGTCAGTTAGATTTAAAGGTCAGCAGAAAGAGGGATTCAGAAAATTTGATGCCCTTGCGCAAGCGGATATCGCCTTAGCGTAGGTTTTCGCCCCATTAGCCCTCAAACCTCTGCCGCGCTTTGCTTGGCCAACACTGATCTGGCACATAAAGAATTTATGCACCAGATCAGTGTTATCGAAGGAGATATAAAGAAATTGTGAGTTATAGTGTAAATGCATGTTAAATACAGTGTATTTACATTTTTACGGATTCTAATAACCAATGATTTTTAGTGTTATCGTCCATTTTGTTCCAGGCGGCTAAGGCCGCCTTTAAGATATCAGTATTACCGTAGCCTGTTCGCTGTGCGTCAGCTTCCATAACATCAATGAAAACTTGATTAAGACGGTATGTTCGGGAAACTGCCCTTCCTTTTGTCGGGCGTTTATCACCGTCAATAATAAAGCGAGCAATTTCGTGAGAAGTTGGAGCATCAGTCGGTTGAATGTCAACTTTTGGTTTGTTTAAAATCATAGACATATAATCACCTAAGAAATACACATTAAATACAGTGTATGTACATTATAGTAAATACACTGTATTGTCAATTTCGTACATACATTGTATTTCTAGAGTAATCCGACCTCTTGCGCAAAAAGTTCAATCTGGCCTTTTGCTTTTCCCACACTGTTTCCGCGAGCTACGTCATGAACGCCTGCACCTTCATTACAGGCACTTTCAAAAATATCCAGTGCAGAAATGCGCGTTCTCAACGGCTGAATCCATACCTGATCAGAGCGAAGTAATTTATCTAGTTCTATAGCATCTCTTACTTTGCTAGATTTGTTTGTTTCAATCCTTGTGAAAAGTACCCAAGGCTGCAATTTAGGATTTGCTGATTGTGCCTTCCGTACTTTCTGTGTGACATCTGTTAGGGTGTCACGTTCGAAGCGTGATGACGGTTTTACAAGTGTGATTAGAATATCCGCGACTGTAATCGCACTGCGGAACTCCTGGCTATCATGGCCAGCACAATCGACAAGTAAAACCTGGTGCAATGCAGATAGTCTTTTTATCTCTTTGCTTATATCGCCATATGCTTCGTAAACCGGGATCAGGGGTAAACCATTTGCATTGCGCTTTATTTTCCAATTCAGTATGTCAGGGTTTTTATCTGATTTCAGAATGCCGACAGAGACACCTTTGTTAACAAGCATAGAGGCTGTATTTACTACCGTAGTGGTCTTTCCTACCCCACCCTTATCCGAACCGAATACCGCAGAAATACCCATCTTTCAAACTCCTATGTGAGAAATACTATGTATGAACAGTGTAAATACATTTGTGTATTTATAGTGTATTTACATCGTATTCTATATTGCGTATTTCAGTTGTCAATACCATGTATTTACTTTTATGTATTTACAGTGTAAACACATGGTAATTCATCAACTTTACGTTACAATGTCACTCTAAAGCGAGGTCTAAAGCCCAACCGTACGAAAACGTACGCTAAGTATGCTTTTTAACCAGAGCGGTGCTTAAAGCAGAAAGCTGTGAAAATGAGGCGTTTGCCATGAAATGATGGCCAAACTGAAAACTTGGTTTATTTAACAAATTAGCAACATAAAAAAAGGAGCTTTTGCCTGGGAAAAGACGTGCTTTTAAATGACTGGGGTGTATTTCGGAGCGAGTGCTGATCAGTTGGGGCGCTTAACAGGTTATATGTTAAATAAGGCCGTTTTTTTGAAATTAATCGTAACTGCCTCTAGGTGTGTTCGCTATGCTCACTCACACAAGACCCCGGAAATCATGCTCACAGCGCCGCAAGCGCCACTGTGACCACTCACCGGGGCTATGGGCCGTTAATTAAATATTAGTGTTGTCTGTGAGTTCGTTTAGGCTTAGCAGGGCGGGGGAGGGGGATTTTCCTCTCTCTGTGGGTTCTGTAGTTCGCTAGCGCTCACGCCTCGGCGCGATTCAATACTGCTTATTCCCTTACCTTTATTTCGCGCCTTTCATCTGCTAAAGCAGATAAAATATTTGTATTGAGATTAAAGTGCTTCGACCCTTTTTTGTGGATGATAAAAATTGATTACTACTTAAATAAGTAGTATATTGTTGGTGTGGCAATAAGGCAGTAAATAAAAACCATAACGCCCAAACGGGCAGGAGTTAAAAATGAATATTCAAGAAGCGTTAAATGTATTCGGTCTATCTGGTGAGTTGACAGAAAAAGATATCAAAAAAACATATAAGCGTTTGGCGATAAAATACCACCCTGATAAAAATCCATTAGGCGGTGAGTTGATGAAAGCGGTTAACGCGGCTTTTGATTTTCTCATGGCTAACTTTGAAAAGGTCAACCAGTACCAATCTGCTGATGAAAGCGCCCGTTATAATTACGGTGAAGAACTGGAAAATGTATTAAATATTCTTTCTGGTTTGTCGGGTGTGATTTATGAGGTTATTGGTAATTGGGTGTGGATCAGCGGCGATACT